>DASTCX010000005.1 GCA_035710745.1 Candidatus Eremiobacteraceae bacterium
ATGCAGGCTCTGCTCTTCCGAGCGGCCGCAGATACCGTCCGATCTACGCACGTGCCATCGGAAGGGGGCTCGATCTCCCTCGCAGGCTCGACGCCAAAGCGGTCGACGAAACTCCCCTCCCGTGCTGCCCTCAGCGTGAGGGAGGCATACGCCGGAAATACTCCGGCTCCGCTAACATACAAGCGGTCGAGCTTTAGCTCGACCGCCGCGGCCTTTCTTTTCTAAGTCGGGTCGGGATGGGCCAATCGCGAGGATGCGGCTTATGGTCCATCCCTGACCCGACCCTAGGAATCCAAGCGCTACAGGCGTGGACGTGATGCGATCAGGTCGGCGCCATTTGAGTCCGATAGTTCTTTGCGGACGCGGGAGGCGAAATCGATCAACGCCTTCGCTTCGATAGGTGTTGGATGGTTTGATTTTTGATTGAGGCGCGAGAGCGCGCGGTCGCACATCGTACGGGCGCCTTTGAGGTTGGAACGTTGGATATGGTAGAGGGCCGCCGCGAGTTGGATCAAGCCGCGCTGAAATTCGTCACGCGTGCGCATCCAAAGCCCTTCGAGCACTTCGTGCGCCTCGAAGAAGCGCGCATCGTTCCAGCACTCGATGAAGGCGTCGAATTCGGGCTCGTTCACGGGGCGGCCGCCCCCAAGTGCGCCGCTTCGACTTCCGGTTCGAACGCCATGACGCGCGAAACGCCTTCCTTGACGATCGCGCCCCGATCCATCGCGTACACGTAGTCGGAAATAGCGGTCGCCTTGCGCTCGTACTGCTCTGCGAGCAAGATCGGCAGCCCCTGGCCGCTCAGCTGCACGATGAGCGCGAACATCTCGGCGACCCCTTCGGGCGGCAACCCCGAAGTCGGCTCGTCGAGCAAGAGCATTCGCGGTTTCGCCATCAGCGCGCGGCCGAGCGCCAGCAGCGTCGATTCCCACGCCGAAAGCGCGTGAGCGAACGACGTCGCGCGCCGGCCGAGGTCGGGGAAGCGCTCGAGCGTCGCGGCGACGTCGCTCTTCACCGCGTAGCGATCGCGGCGTGCGAACGCGCCGAGCTGCAGGTTCTCGCGGACCGTGAGGCTCGCGATGAGGCCGCGATCCTGCGGCACGTAGACGAGCCCCCATCGTGCAACCCGTTCGGACCGCAGCACGTCCATCCGGCGGCCGCCGAACGTGACAATGCCTTTGGCGGGCAACAAGCGGGCGATCGCCTGCAGCGTCGCGCTCTTGCCCGAGCCGCTCGGACCGACGAGCGTTGCGATCGTGCCCGTGAAGACTCGAAGCTTGACGCCATGGACGACCTCGATCCCGCCGCGCATGACGCGCAAGTCGTCGACTTCGAGCATCGGGCTGATCGTGTCGAGCAGCGTCACTGGCTCCACTCCACGCCGAGGTATGCGTCGCGCACGTCGACGTCGCGTACGACTTCGTCGAACGTGCCGTGCGCGATCGTCTGGCCCGCGTGGAGGACGAGCACGCGGTCGCACAGACCCTCGCACATCGAGATGTCGCGATCCGAGATGACGATCGCACGTCGGCCCGACTCCGCGGCCGCACGCGCGAGCAGCGCGCGCACGAGCTCGAGCTCGGATCCGTCGAGGCACCGTAGCGGCTCGTCGAGCACGAGCGCCGGCGCGCTCGATGCGAGCGCGCGCGCAAGAGCGAGCCGGCGCCGTTCGCCGGCGGTGAGATCCCAACCGTACGCATCGCGATGCTCGAGCAGTCCGACCGACTCGAGAGCGGCTCGCGCGGAAGATGCCGCCGCTTCATCACTCTCAGCGCGAAGATGCGCGCCGGCGAGCACGTTTTCGAAGGCGGTCATGCGGCCGAAAAGCCGATCTTCCTGATACATTCGCGCAAGCCCGTGCCGTGCGACGAAATGCGGCGCAAGCCCGTCGGTGCGAATCCCTCCGAGCGAAACGGATCCAGACCCCAGTGGGTGGAGACCGGAAATCGCATCGAGGAGTGTCGACTTACCGGAGCCGCTCGGGCCGGCGACTCCGATGATCTCGCCTGCGCCGCACGATAGCGAAACGCGGTCGAGCGCTTTGACTCCTCCGAACGAGACGCCGATCTCTTTGACCTCGATCATCTGCGCGCCGCCCGCGAGAATATGGAAGCGATGCCGCCCGGCAGTACGATGGTCGCCGCGAGCAGCGCCACGGCATTCACAGCGGCTGCGTGTTCTTTCGTGAACGGCGCGACCGCGGCGATAGCGACCAGCACGGCGCCTACGAGCGGTCCGAAAGAGAAGTCGGCGCCGCCCAAGACGACCGCCGCGAAGGCGGCGACGTCGCCGTGCAGCCGGTATGCGGTGATGTCGAATCCGGGATAGAAGACGCTCAGGCTGCCCGCGACTCCCGCCAGCAGCGCGCCGAGAGTCACCGCCGTCACGCGCACTCGCATTGGATCGATGCCGATGCCTTGCGCTGCGCGTTCGTCCTGCCCGATCGCGGCCGCGGCGAGTCCGTTTCGGCTGCGCGCGTAGAACCATGCTGCGACTGCGGCGCCGGCAACGGCGATGACGACGAACACCGGCGAACCCGCAGATCGAAGCGCCGCTCCTGCGGGCGCACGCACTGACAGCTCGACGGCCCAAAGCGCAAGCGAAGCGATCGCGAAACCAGTCGGCGTCGCGCGCGCCGCGGCGAAACCGAATGCAGCGCCGCATGTGGCGGCGGCGAGCACGCCTGCCACGACCGCGACGAGATCGGCCGTGCCGCGAGCGACGAGCGCGGCCGTTGCGGCAGCAGCGATCGCGGCGAACGCGGCATTTCCGAGCATCACGCGACCGCAGCGGAATACGATCCAGACTCCGAGACCGATGAGGCCGACGATCCCGATGCGCCAGAGCGCCTCGATGAGCGGCGAAACCGCGTGCTGCATCAACGGTGATCCGTCTCGCGAAGCCGCGTCGCGGCGAGCAGGCCGCGCGGCAATAGCGCGATGGCAAGTACGAGCATCGTCGCCGCGATGGCATCGCTCGCATCGGCGGTCGGTGCGAGGACTTGAACGCTGGCGACGATGAACGCGCCGATGATCGTTGCCGGCAGCGACGACAGTCCGCCGAGAGCGACGGCCGCAAGTCCCGCGAGCGGTAGATCGAACGGCGTCGACCGCCCGGCGAAATAATCGGGCGCCGTCAACAGCGCGATCGCTGCGATCGCTCCGCACATCGACGCGAGAAGCGCGGTGCGCAGATGCATCGGCTCTGCGCCGACGCCGGCAGCCCGAGCCGCCTGAGTATTCGATCCGAGCGCGCGCAGCCCGAGCCCGTAGCGGCTCGTCCGGACGATCGCCACCACGATGAGGAGCGCGACGATGCTTGCGATCGTTCCCTCGATCGTCAGCTTCGGCACGCCGAAACCGCCGACGCGGAAGAAACCGGCGTGAAGCAAGTGCGTCGGCCGTTCCGGTTCGGACACAAGAGCGCCGAAAGCGGCGAGCGCCGCGAGACCGGCGATCAGCGGGCGAGCAGGCCCAAGCGGCCCCCCGCTGCGCGAACGTGCAGGCCGCAAGACGATCCGGTCGACGACGATTCCGGCGATCGCACCTGCGATGACGCCTCCGCCGGCCGCGATCCAGATCGGTTGATTTCGCGCCAATAACCACGAAACGGCGGCAGCGGCTGCCATCGCACTCACCGGGTGCGCGACGTTGAGCGTGCCTCCCGCGACGTACGTCAGCGCGTAACCTATGGCGAAGAGCGCGTAAATGCTCCCTCTGAATGCGATATCGATGAGCGATTGCGTCAGTGTGAACTCCAAGCACCCAAGGCGCCGATGCACTACGCCCCACCGGGCAAATGCCCTGCAGGACGCGATAGCGCGCCGCGCTTAAGTAGGGCTTCGAAACGATGCCCGACACCGAACTTGCGAGATTGCGGATCGGAGACATCCTCGACCGGCAAGTAGAACGCAACGGTGACCGCGATTGCGTCGCGTATCCGGCCCAAGAAGTCCGATTCACGTACAAGCAGTTCCGCGACCGCGTCGACGTCGTAGCGCGCGGGCTCATGGCGCTCGGCGTGCGCAAGGCCGAGCACGTCGCCATCATGGCGCCGAATATCCCGGAGTGGAGCCTCGTCCAGTTCGCCACAGCGCGCATCGGTGCGGTTCTCGTTCCGGTGAACACGCAGTATCGCGCGCGCGAGCTTGAAGCGGCGCTACGCCACAGCGAGACGACGACGCTGTTCCTCGCCCCGTCGGCCGACGCGCCCGATCCGTTCGCGACGCTCCGCGAAGTGCTGCCGGATCTCGACGAAGCGCCGGTCGGCCACGCACGCTTCGAAAAACTTCCTCGCCTCGGGCGCCTCATCTCGATCGGCAAACGCCGCCAACCGTCGATGCTCCGTTTCGACGATCTCTTCGATCTGGCGATCCAGTCGCATCCGCAGGACTACGGACGGCGAGGCGAGGCGCTCGACTCCTTCGACGTCATCATGCTGCTCTTCACGAGCGGCACGACCGACACGCCGAAAGGCGTCATGCTGACGCACCGCAACTGCGTCGTGACCGCGTGGAACATGGCGGAGCGGCTCGAGGTGACCCAAGACGAGCGCATCTGCGCGCCGGTCCCTTTTTACCACTGCATGTCGTCGATCGGAGCAAGCCTCGCCGGCGCGTTGCGCGGCGCGTGCGTCGTTCCCGTCGAGACGTTCAACCCGAGGACCGTGCTCGAGACGATCCAAGCCGAGCATTGCACGCTGCTTTCGGCGATGCCGTACATGCTCGCCGCGATGCTCGACGAGCCGAATCTCGGATCGTACGATCGCTCGTCGCTGCGCAAAGGGGTCACCGGCGCCACCCCCGTGCCCGTGCCGCTCGCGAAGTTAGCGACGGAGAAGCTCGGCATACCGGCGCTCACGATCGGCTACGGGCTCACCGAGGCGACCGCCGCGGTGACGCGTTCGGCCCCGAGCGATCCGCCGGAGAAGCGGCTCGGCACCGTCGGGCGCGCTTTGGCAAACGTGCAGCTCAAAGTCGTCGACCCAAACGACAAGCCGGTCGCATCCGGCATCGCCGGCGAGCTTTGCTGCCGCGGCCTCGGACTCATGAAGGGCTACTTCCGCGATCCCGAAGGTACGGCCGAGGCGATCGATCCCGAGGGCTGGCTGCATACAAAGGATCTCGCGACGATCGACGCCGAGGGCTACGTGAACATCGTCGGCCGGCTGCGCGACATGATCGTACGCGCGGGCGAGAAGATCTATCCGCGCGAGGTCGAGATCTTTCTCGCGGTGCACCCGAAGATCGCCGAGGTCCACGTCATCGGCGTGCCGCTGCGCGGCATCGGTGAAGACGTGTGCGCGTGCGTCGTGCTCAAAGGCGATGCGACGCTCGATGAGGCGGAAGTCCGCGAGTACTGCAAGGGGAATCTCCAGGATTCGAAGATCCCGACGCTCGTCATGACGGTGCGATCGTTCCCGCTGAGCGCCGGCGGCAAGATCCTCAAGCGCGAGCTGCGCAAATTGGCGATCGAGCGTTTCGGTCGCCAAGCTGACGCCGCGGAGACGACCGCCTAGCTCGATCCCGCTTGAAGGGAGTCTCGCATCGCCGCGATGGTCGCGTCGACGTCGCGATCGGTATGCGCGGCGGTCAGGAACATCACTTCCATCGGCGACGGCGCGAGGTACACGCCTTCGTCGAGCATCTTCCAATAGTAGCGCGCGTACGCGCCGCGATCTGCGGTCCGGGCTTCGTCGTAGTTCTCATGCGCGGCGCCAAGCCGGAACATGAAGTCGACGATCGAGCCGAGTTGGACGACCGGATAATCCAACCCAGCTGCGGCGATCGCGTCGCGCGCACCCGACGCGAGCCGACTGCCAAGCGCGTCAAGCCGGTCGTGCAGACCGCGATCGCGTTCGAGTCTGTCCAAGAACGCGTGCGCCGCCGCGACGCAGAGCGGATTGCCGGAGAAGGTGCCGCCTTGGAATACCGGCCCGTCGGGTGCGAGCCGCGCCATGACGTCTTCACGGCCGCCGAATGCCGCGATCGGAAGGCCGCCGCCGAGCGTCTTGCCGATGCACGTGAGATCGGGGCGGACGCCGTAGAGGTGTTGCGCGCCGCCGAGGCCGAGCCGAAAACCGGTGATGACCTCGTCGAAGACGAACAGCACGCCGGCGCGCGACGTCAACTCGCGCAGGGCTTGGAGATAACCGGGCGCCGGCAAGACGAGCCCCATGTTCGCGCACACGGGCTCGACGAAGAGCGCGGCGATCCGATCGCCCGACTCGGACAGGCAGCGCTCGACGGCGTCGACGTCGTTATAGGGAAGGATGAGGACGTTCGAGGCGGTCGCGCGAGTCACGCCCGCGTCGATGGAGGGCGCCGAATTGCTCGACGCCCCTGCCGAGAATATCATCTCGTCGGCATGTCCGTGGTAGTCGCCGGCAAACCGGACGATCGTCTCGCGACGCGTGTACGAGCGCGCGGCGCGCGCGGCGCTCATGCACGCTTCGGTGCCGGTCGAGACGAAACGCAGGCGCTCCATCGACGGCAGATGTTCGCGGATGCGCTCGGCGAGGCGCGTCTCTTCCGGATGCGTGACCCCGAAGACGGTGCCGCTTTCTGCCGCGGCCGCGATCGCGTCTCGGATCGCCGGATCACCATGTCCAAGCAGCACGGGCCCGTAGGCGCACAGGTAGTCGACGTACTCGCGACCCTCGACGTCGATGACTTTGCTGCCCCGCGCCGAAACGATGACGGGCGGCGGTGCGCCCATCGGCACGCCTGCTCGCACCGGCGAGTCGACGCCGCCGGCGAGCGATCGCTTCGCGCGCTCGAATTCGCCATGGCTCGCGTGGGCTGGTACGACGAAGGTCTCCACCGAAGTACTCCTCAAAACCACGGTCTCCGCGCTTAGCGAAGGATGCGAACCATGCCTCGTCTTCCCGCCATCGATCCGGCCTCGGCGCCGGAAGATAGCAAGCCCGTCCTCGAAGGCTTCTTCAAGGCGCGCGGCAACTACCCGAACATGTTCCGGACGCTGTCGATCCGGCCGGCGATCATGCGCACGGCGTCGGAACATATGCGAGCCGTCACGGGGCCGGGCACGGTGCCGCAGGCGCTCAAAGAGCTGTGCATCGTCCTGGTGTCGACGCTGAACTCGGCGCCCTACTGTCTCGCCTCGCATTCGGCGCTAGCACGCAAGCACGGCGTCGACGGTGCGATCATCGAGTCGATCCGCGACTGGCGCACTGACTCGCGCCTCGGATCCGCCGAGAAGGCCGCGCTCGCCGTCGCCGAATCGATCACGCGCGACCCGACGCACCTGCCCGAACCGCTTTGGAGAGACCTACGCGCGCACTTCGACGACGGTCAGATCGTCGAGATCGTGTGCTCGATCGGGCTCTTCAACTACTTCAACCGGGTGAACAACCTGCTCGAGATGGAGATCACGAAGTAGTATCGCGGGTCGGCGTCGCGAGCCGGCGCTGTGGCCCGAGCGCCTTGAGCCCGGCGCGTGCCGCGTCGCTGTTGCCGAGTTCTTCGACCATCTCGACGTAGCGATCGACGTCCTCTTTGCGGACCAGACCGATGTACGCGCCGTCTTCTTCGACGATCGCGGCGGCGAGCGGCGCCGTCGCGAGCACCGGCGGTAGGATCGCCGCTTCGACGAACGGATGAAGCCCCGGCAATTCATATGCTCGCGTCATGACGGACGCGACTTGCGTCGACGCCGCTTGATCGGCCGGAACGCTTGCGACCTGGACGTCGCTGATCGCGCCGGCGGCACGCTCGCCGAAAAGCACGGGCAGCGTGCGCGACAGCGCGCCTGCGCCGAAATACGCGGATGCCGAGGCCACCGAATCCGAGGTCTGCAATAGCGGCAGATCGCGCGCGCACAGATCGCGGACGGTCAAACCGTTGAGCGCGATCTTCAACAGCATGGCGCGGTAGTACGACTGCGCGAGCGTCGCGAGAAGCCAGCCCGTCGCGGCGACCCAGACGCCGGCCGCGACATCCGTCGCGACCATGAGCCATGCACCTAGCCCGACGATGATGTAAGCGATGATGCGGCCTGCGGAGGACGCTTGCTTCGTCGCCGACACGGCGTTGCCGCTGCGGTTCCAGAGGATGCCGCGCAGTACGCGCCCGCCGTCCATCGGGAAGCCGGGCAGCGCGTTGAACACCGCGAGCAAGGCGTTCGCGAGGCCGATATCGAGGATGAGCTCGCCGGCCGGCTTGCTCGACCTGATGACGCTCAGCCCGGCGGCGATGAAGAGCGTCGCAAGCGCGCCGCTTGCGAGCGGGCCCGCCGACCCGATCGCTATCTCATCGCGCGCGTCGAGGCCGCGGTCGTCGACGTGCGCGTTGCCGCCGAAGAGGTAGAGCGTCAGGACGTGCACCGGCTTGCCGCGTGCGCGCGCGACGAATGCGTGCGCGAACTCGTGGAACGCGACCGAGCCCGCGAGCAGCAAAGCGATGACCGCGCCGACGGCGAGCCGCTGCGGCAACGACGCGTCAGGCGTGACGTCCGGCTGTGGAAGGTAGAATAACGCGAATGCGAGCGCGATGCCCGCGAACGACAGCAGTGCCGACGTGTGCGCGCGGATCTCGATGCCTGCGATCTTCGCGATTCGCATGAGCGTTGGATTCGGCGGAACTCCGTCGGAGGCTTTCCGATGTGCGCTGGATGTAGTAGGCCGAGCGAAGCTCGGCAGCCGACCTTCGGTCGGCCTACTACATTTAGGCACCACATTTAGGCCTACTACATTAAGTCGCGATAGTCGGTCGGTGTGGCGGTGGTCACAACGCTGCGGGTAACGAGCGCGTCGCACGTCTCGTCAAATCATCAGGAGGGGGCCGCTCACGCTTCCCTCCGGCCTGACACCCGGCGCTACATAGCCCTTCCCCGCCGGTTGTCGCGGCTCTTCTCCCGAGCCGCGCGCGCGGCCGTCTCTTTCGCCGGAGACGGCCGCCTGTCTTTAGACCCTGACCGGTCTTATTCCATCGACCACTGCCACGAGTTCCATGTCGCCGATTCTGCCGGCGACGGGATGAAGTTGTGGAAGTGCGAGTTGAAAATGTCGATGCGCTGCTCGGCGAACAGTATGACGGTCGGCGCCTGGCTGACGATCTCTTCTTGGATCGCCCAATAGTCGCGCTTGCGCCGTTCTTGATCGAAGTTCGTCAGCGCATCGTGCTCGAGCGCGTCGACCTTCGGATCGCGCCACCAGAGGCTGTTCTGTCCGACCGGTGGGATCTGCGATGACAGGTAGAGCGACGAGTCGTCAGGATCGACGCCGTTGATCCAGCCGAAGTACGCCATCTGGAACTTGTGCGTGTTCAAGATGCCGCCGTTGCCGGCAGCCGCGAAGAAGGTCGCCGACGTGAACCCCTTTTGGGTCACGCTGATGCCCACGGCTTTGAGCTCCTGCGAGAGCAGCGCGCCGATGGCCGGGGCGATCGCCTGGCCCGTGACGTACGAGAACTGCAGCTCGAGCCGCTGGCCGTTCTTCGTGCGGATGCCGTCGGGCCCGACCTTCCACCCCGCTTCGTCGAGCAGCGTGCGGGCCTCCGGCTGGTTCTGCTTCGTCGACGGCAGATTCGGATCGTATGCCCAGCTGAACTTGGGCTGATCGCTGTTCGACGGCAAGTAGACGTCGTGGGCCGCGTCGTGGATCATCCGGCTGCGGTCGATGGCGTCCGCTATCGCGCGGCGCACGCGCACGTCGCTGAGGATCGGGTCGTCGTTGTAGAAGTCGATGTGACCGAAGATGCTGTAGGGCGACACGAGAATCGTATGACCAGGCATATCCTTCAGCTGCGGATAGAGGCCTGGATCGGCACGGAACCACGCGTCCGTTTCGCCCGTCTTCAGCTGCGTCATGATCGTCGTGTTGTCGGATATCCATTTGTAGATGATCTGATGGAGCTTCGGAGCGCCGCGCCAGTAGTTCGGATTCGCGGTCAACGTGATGTGGTCGCCGTGCACCCAGTCGGACACGATGAATGGTCCGGCTCCGACCGGTTTCGCGTTGAACGGCACTTTGTTCATGTCGTCGAACTTGCTCAGGATGTGCGCGGGGAGGATCGGACCGCCGCCCTGGACGCCCATGAAATAGGCGACGATCGGCGCGAAGCGCTCCCTCATGTGGACGACGACGGTGTAGTCGTCCGGCGCGTCGATGCTCACGATCTTGTCGTAGCCCGTCCGCACCTGCACGTTCGACTTCTCGTTCATGATCGCGTGCCACGTGAAGATGATGTCTTTGGCGGTGAGCGGCACGCCGTCTTGCCACTTGACGCCCTTGCGCAGATGGTAGGTGAGCGTCAATCCGTCTTTGCTGATACCGCCGTTCGCCAACGTCGGAACGACGGTCGCGACTTCCGGCACGAACTGCCCGTGGTTGTCGATGTTGTAGAAATACGACCCCCAGAGCAAGCTCAGGTCGATGCTCGTGATGACGGTCGATATGTACGGATTGAGCGTGTCGGGCTCTTCTATGTCGGCGATGCGCAGCGTGCCGGGTATGAAGGCCACGCCGCCTCCGCCCGACGTCGTCGCCGACGGATTGCTCGAGCAGCCCGCGATGAGCGCCGCGATCGCGGCCGCAAGAATGCTACGCATGTGAAGTCTCATATCGACCACTCCCACGAGTTCCAGTTGTTCGACGTCGACGGCGCGGGCACGAAGCCGCGCATGTCCGCCGGCGTCACGGATGCTTGACGTTCGAAGTAGAGCACGATCGTCGCCGCCTGCGACGCGAGTTCGTTCTGGGTGACCGCGTAATAACGCTTTCGCACGGTTCGATCGTACGTCGACAACGCTCCGCGCTCCGCTGCATCGAGCTTGTCATCGCACCAGTACAGGTCGTTCTGCCCCTTCGGCGGGATCTGATCGCACATGTACTCGGCCGAATCGTCCGGATCGGCGCCCGCCGTCCACGAGAACAGCGCCGCGTCGTATTTGCCGGCGAACACGACCCCTCCGGCTCCGAACGGCGCGAGCAGTTGATCGCTCGGGTAGTCCTTGATCGTCGTCTCGATGCCGACGCCGCGCAGCTCCTGCTGCAGCAGCGTCTCGATAGCCTGCGCGGTCGGCGAATCCGACGCCGTCGAAAGCGTGAATGCGAGCGTCTGCCGGCCTTTGCGCAGCGTATTTCCCGGCGCCGTCTCCCAGCCCGCCGAACGCAGGACCGCGCGGGCGCGAGCCGGGTCCGGCTTCGGCTGCTTTCCTTTATCGTACGCCCACGAGAGCGGCGAGATGTCCGCCCATGCGGCGTCGGCGCCTGCACCGGGGACTTTCGCGGCGAGAGCGTCGCGATCGATGGCGAGCGAGATCGCCTTACGGACGCGCGCATCGTCGAGCGTCCGGTTCTCTTGGTTGAGGTCGAGGTGCGTGTACGAAAGCGTGGGCGCGGACTCGACGTGGAATCCGCGGAGGTCCTCCAGCCTGTCGTAGAGCGAGGCCGGCGCTCGCAACCACCCGTCGGCGTTGCCGTCGTTCAGGATCGACACCGCGGCGTCGTTAGAAGGTGCCTCGAAGTATTCGATGCCGTCGAGCTTCGGACGCCCTCGCCAATACGTCGCGTTCGCCACAAGCTCGATGCTCTCGCCGCGCTTCCATCGGACGAGCCGGAAAGGCCCCGTTCCGATCGGATGATCGAACGGCGCGCGCGTGATATCCGAGTACCTCTCGAGCACGTGCGCCGGTAGCACCGGGTAGAGCCCGCTCTCACAGAAGTACGTCGCTATCGCCGGTGCGTAAAGCTTTTTGAGGTGAAAGCGTACCTCGTAGTCGCCGACCGCCTCGACGTTCGTTATGTCATCCCACCCGCTCGGCGACGAGATCGCGTTCTTCGATTTCACTATCGCGTTCGCGGTGAACACGACGTCGCGCGCGGTGAACGGCGTGCCGTCTTGCCATTTCACGCCCTTGCGCAAGTGATACGTCAGCGTCAAGCCGTCCGCGCTGACGCCGCCGTTCTCTCGCGACGGCACTTCCGTCGCGAGATCCGGCACGTAGCGCATCTTGTCGTCGAGCTCGAAGAAATAGCCGTAGACGAGCAGATCGACATCGGTGCCGAGCGCTTGCGACCGCAAGAGCGGATTCAAGCCGTCGATATCCCCGACCGTGACGAGGCGCAGGACATTCGCGGGCGCGGTGGTCGTCGACGACCCGCTGCTTGACGGCGCGCGCGACGAACAGCCCGCGGCAGCCGCCAATGCTGCCGCCAGCAGCGCGAGGAGCGAAAGCTTCAATAGCCCGTCTGTGCGGGAACGGTCACGGTCAGCGTGCCGTTCATGTCGGGGTGGATGAGGCAGTGATAGGTATACGTGCCCGCGACCGATGCGACCCACGACCAGCGGCCGCCGTTCGGCGGTATCGGACCGGAATCGAAGACGCCGGGCTCCGTGACCGTGTGACCGACCGCGTCGTTATTCACCCACGTCACGATCGTACCCATCGGCACTGAGAACTTGCTCGGGTTGAAACTTCGGGAACCGCTGTCAGCCGTGATGAAGACGGTCATCTGGCCGTCGGTGGGTCCGGGGTGCTGCTGGCACGATGCGCAGGCGGCGGCGGTCGCTAGGAGAATCGCCGCGATGGCCGCGCTTCGAATCGTCACGATGCGGCCGAAGAGCTGCATGAAAATGCCTTCTTGTGGGTTGAGTTCATTCCCTCCGCGCGCGGCGCGTGGCGTACGCGGCGTCGTCTGCGTGCTCGTCTTCGCCGGCGCGATGTGCGCGAGCGCACCCTCATCCGCATCGGCGTCACCTGCCGAGATCGTCGTGCGTTATCCCGCGCCAGGTCAGGAGATCGGTGCATTCGACAAGTCGTTCGCGATAGGCAGCGCACCGCCAGGATCCGTCGTCACGGTCAACGGCATTCGCGCGATCACCGCGCCCGATGGCGGATGGAGCGCATTCGTGCCGCTGCATCCGGGCCGCTTCGTTTTCCGCGTCCGTGCGAGCAACGGTACATGGTCGTCAGAAGTCGATCGGTCTGTCGTCGTCGACGACGGAACGATCGCACCGTTCCCATCCACGACGACGATCGTCCAGCCCGGCGAGTCTATCCGGCTCGCGATCAGCGCGCCCGACGGCGCCGACGTCACCGCGGATGGACCAGGTTTCGCGAACGTGACCCTCGAGCCCGATGCGAGCGCCGGCACGCGTGCGTACGTCGCCGACGTGCGCGTCGGCTTGCGGACGGCGGGGCCGGCGCACGTCGTCTATCACATCGCCATCGCGATCGACGGATCGGATGTCGTGTCGGCGGGAACGCTTACGATCGCGTCGAGCCGCGTGGTTTATGTCGGCGAGGTCATCCCGTACTCGCCCGATCCTGAATCGGGCTACCGGCCATATGCGATGCTCTCGCCATCGCTCTACGCCGACACCGACATCGTGGTGCCCGTGCATACGCAGTTGGCTGTGACGGGCCGTTTCGGCAACTACGTTCGCGTCGCGGCCCCTGGCTTGCCGGCTCATTTCGTCGATCGTCGGTCGCTCGTCGCGCTTCCCGACGCGACGTCCGTGCCGGTCGCCGCGATCACGTCGGTCCAGCGATCGGAGGATCTTCGCGCGACGACGATCGTCATGCATTTGCAAGGCGCGCGTCCAGCATTTCGCGTGGTCGAGGAAGACGGCGCGAAAGGACGCATCGACCTTTTCGGCGCCTCACCACGCAGTTTTTCGTTCCGTTTGCCGCAGCACGCTTTTTGGGGCTACACCTCGCGGTGGTCGGGCGACGACCTTATCCTGACATTCCGCAAGCCGCCTCCGTTCGCAGAGCCGCCGCACGCGGCGTTGCGCGGTCTTCGCATCGTCGTCGATCCGGGTCACTCGCCGGACTCCGGAGCGGTCGGGCCGATCGGAACGGTCGAGCGAGACATCAACCTCGACGTGGCGTCTCGCCTCGCCGCGCGGCTGCGGGCGCTTGGCGCGGACGTGACGATGACGCGGACGACGGACGCGCCCGTGATCTTGTACGACCGGCCTGCGCTCGCCGAGCGACTCGATGCGGACGTCCTCATCAGCGTCCATCAGAACGCTCCGCCCGATGGCACCGATCCGTCAAAAGAACACGGCTACTCCGTGTACTACTTCCAGCCCCACAGTCTGGCGCTTGCGGAGTCGATCCACCAAGCGTACCACGACGAGATCGGCATCCCGGATGAAGGACTGCACTCAGGCGATCTCGCGCTCGTGCGTCCATCGGCGATGCCGGCAGTGCTGACGGAGTCGGCGTTCATCACGTGGCCCTGGGAAGAGATGATGTTGCGCGATGCATCGTTCCGCGAGAAGCTCGCGAAAGCGATGGCGGGCGGCATGGAACGCTGGGCCGAACGGATGCGCGACCTCGAATCCCGCAGATAGGCGATGTAGCGGTCGACGTTTACGTCGACCGGAGACGACCTTGCAATCGTCAGACCGCGGCGGTCGAGATGAATCTCGACCGCTCCCATTTTTCCGTCGCTATGAAAGACCGTAGCGGTCGAGCTAAAGCTCGACCGCTACGATTTCGCGCGCGAGGTCGCGGCGGTTATTGGCCGAGCGTGCCTTCCGAGATGAGCAACTGCTGCCAGGCCGTCTTGTAGGTGTAGAGCGCGTTGACTTGATCACCTTCCGCTTTCGCGAGGGCCACCTGCGCGTTGAGCAGCAAGGGCAGCGTCGTCACGCCGGCTTTGTATTGCGCGTTCGTCACGTCGAGGACAGTCCTCGCCTGCGAATACTCGGCGTCTGCCGCAGTCAACCCGGCTTGGGCGGTCTCCACGCCGAGGTACGCTTGCTGGACGTTAAGGCTCACGAGCAGTTGCGTCGTCTTCAGGTTCGCGTTCGCTTGATCGAGCGCGCCTTGCGCTTGCGCCGTCTCGCCTCGGGTCAACCCGCCATCGAAGATCGGCACCGACAACTGCAAACCGATGGACCAGCTGGGGGCGTACACGCCCGAGGTCGTCGACGAAATCGTCGGCGGACCGGAGCCACTGGTGTTCGGCTGGTCCGTCGTCTGTTTGCTCGAGTTGGTGTTCGTCGAACCGCTCCCCGATATGGACGGGAAGAGGCCGAGTCGCGCCGAGCGCAGCGAGGCCGCGGCTCCATTGGCGCTCGATTGCGCGGCAAGTAGGTCTGGCCGGTCGCGATTCGCGATCGCGAGGACGTCTGCGAGGGCCGAAAGAGGCACGGGCGAGGCCGGTTCGTCGGAAATCGTCACCGGGGTCTGCGCCGGCAAGCCCATCGTATCGAGCATGAGAGCGAGCTGCGTCTGCTCTCCGTTGGCGGCCTGCGCCACGGCGAGCTCCGCTTGCGCGACCGGCAGTTGTGCGGTGAGCACGTCGGCCTTCGAGGCGACGCCCGCTTTGAATTGCGCTTGCACGAGCTTTAGCTGCACCTGCGCGAGATTCAAGCTGTCGCGCGCGACTTGCAGCTGATGACGCGCTTGAAGCGCGGCGTAATACGAAGAGGCGACGTTGAATTCGACGGACTGCATCTGCCGTTCGAGATCGTAGCGTGCTGCGTCGGAGCTGAACTTCGCCGCCGACACCGCTTCATGGATGCGGCCGCCGTCGATGAGCAGCTGACGCAGCGTGAGCGCCGCGCTCTTCGTGGTGGTCAGCGTCGTGGTCGATTGAGTCACGAAGCCGCCGAAGTTGCCCGGCGGGCTTATCGACTTCGCGCGCCCCGTGCTGGCCGAACCAGAGATGTTGGGCAGTTCGCCCGCACGCGCGGTGCCGACCGAGCCGAGCGAGGACTCGAGTTGGCCGCGCGCAAGCGCGAGAACCGGAGACGACGCGAGCGCGATGGTCTCCGCCTGCGACAGGTTGATCGACATCGGGATTTGCGTCGAGGGCTGCGTCGACGACATCGCGGGAGCGGACATCGAAGACGGTGAGGGTGACGGCGTGGGCGCCGCTAGCGCCGCGCGAGCTGCCGTAAGGACGAGAAAAGCGGCCGCTGCGGCCGCGAAGCGCGGGGTCATAGGGTCTCCTTGCGTCGAGCGCGGCGGCGTCGCCGCGACCAGTTCAATTGGACGCGACCACCTTGACGGGTGACCCGTCGGCGAGCGCGTCCGGCCGTTGTGTGATGACGAGCGTGCCGGCCGCGATCCCGGCGCCGCTTATCTGCGCCGAATCTTGCGCCTGCAGGCCGACCGTCACCGGGCGCACCTTCGCCTTGCCGTTGTCGACGACGTACACGACGCTGCCGTTGTCGGTCGAGGCGATCGCGCCGCGCGGCACGATGAGCACGCCGCTCTCATGCGCGGCGATGAAGGTCACGTTGGCGACCATCCCAGCTTTTAGGGCGGTGTCGGTGTTCGGCAGCGAGATGCGAGCGAGATACGTGAGCGTTCCCTGTCCGGCTGCCGCGTTGAGGTTGCCGACGTCGCCGTGCCACACGCGGCCCGACAGCGCATCGACGCTGACGGTCGCCTGGCTTCCGGCACGGACATATTGAAGATCGCCGTCGGGGATGCCGACGTTCACGTATGCCGGATCGAGCTGCGAGACTTGGACGAGCGGCGTGCCCGGCGACGCGAGCGACCCGGGATCGACGTTGCGTTGCGTGACGATTCCATCGAAGGGCGCGCGAACGGCCGCCTGCGCGATCTGCGCCTCAACGGTCTGGACCGCCGCCGCATCCGCCGAAACGGCGGCCTGCATACTTGCGATGTCGGCTTGCGCTGCGCTCGACGGCCCCGTCGACATGCTAGCGTTTTGGGCGGCGACCTGCGCCGAGCGCAGGGCTGAAGCGGCGGCCGCAAGAGCGCTTCGCGACTGGTCGATCGCCTGCTGCGAGATATAGCCTTGGCGGAAGAGCGACTCGTTGCGCTGGTCGTTTGCTGCGGCCGCATCGTACGCGACTTGCGCTGATTGCAGCGAGCTCGACGTCGTCATCGCGGTGCCGCGATTCACAGCGCCTTCCTCGCGTAAGCGTGCTTGCGCCTCCGCGAGGGTCGCTTCATCTTGCGACAGCTGCGCCTGCAGCGTCGAATCGTCGATCTGCACGAGCACTTGGCCCGCCCCCACGTGGTCGCCGATCTGGACGTTGACGTCGCGTACCGTGCCGGATATGACGCTCGCGAGATTTCCCTGCCGCGCCGGCACAACCGTGCCGGTGAGCGCGAACGTCGAAACGAGCGTGCCGATCTTCGCCGGTTGCGCCGTGACGGGTAGCGGCTGCGCCCCGCTTTGGGCGGCCGCGTTCTTGTTCGCGCAACCTGCGGCGGCCACGATCGCGGCGACGCATGCGAGAGTTGCTATGCTATTGAAGGGCGTTTTAAAAGAAATCGTCATGCCTTGCGTTACTCGGTTTGGCCTTGATATGTTCCAAAAGGGCGCGTGGCCTGCCCCGCTTGCATCGGCGGGACGGCCTAGCCGAACCACAGAACGTTCGGCGTCATGAACGCGACGTCCCCGGCGGTCCGTGCGGCGATTTGGGCGTTTGTCATCCTCTTGATAGGGGCTGTCATCGGGGCGCTCATCTTCAAGCATGGAATGGCGACCGTGGCGGCGGTCCGATCGCCGCAATCGAGCGGAAAAGTCATGGTCGGCGGCGCGTTGCCGGACCTCGCTCTCAGCAGCCTCACAGGTTCGCCCGTCAGCCTGCGCACGTACACCGGTCGCCCCGTATGGGTGAACTTCTTCGCGACCTGGTGCGTGCCGTGCAAAGCGGAGCTGCCGCAGATCGAGCAACGCTACAAGGATAAGAAAGCCGGCGGCCTTGTCGTCTTCGGCGTCGATCAGCAAGAACAGGCGGTCGCGGTCAAGTCGTTCACCGCGCATTTCGGCGTCACGTATCCGATCGCCATCGACACCGGAGCCGCCGCGCTCGCGTTCAACATCCATACGATCCCGCTGTCGGTCTTCGTCGACTCGAGCGGGATCGTCAGATATATCAGCATCGGACAGATGCAGCCGGCAGAGATGGATGAAGCGCTGAAGACGATCCTGCCCGGCGGCTAAGCGCTAAGACTCGTCGCGGATCTGCGCGGCGCCGGGCGCATCGGATGCCTCAGCGCTCTTGCCGTTGGCTCCATTGGACGCGGCCTTGCCTTGTGACGCGAGCCAATCTGCCGCCGACTTCGCGCTTGCCATCTGCGCTCGCACGACGGCGACGTAGCGCGGACAGTTCGGACCATCGGGCTCGTTGCAATACCCGCGGACGCACGTCGCGCCGGCGTCTTTGAACAACACCGGATCCAGCTTCTTGAGGATGCGCAACACCTGGAACGACATCTCGCGGATCTCCCACTGCGCCATGTTGCATGTCCGCAACGTCAGGAACTCGTACCAGGCGCGCGCGTTGCCGGAAACCACGAGCTGGCTGGCAGCCGCGTTGGGCAGCACGAAGCGCGCGTCTTCGCTCGGCACGCCGGCGGCGAGCATCTCGTCGTACGCCCGGCCGATATCGGTCATCAATCGGTCGAAGCGCTCGGAGAGCTGCGGCAGCGACGCGATCCTCTTCGGTTTGACGAACGGGAAGTCGGCGTTCTTGAAAGCGAGATAGCGTTGGCTTTGCTGATCGAATTGGAGATGGCGATGCCGGACGAGCTGATGCGTCGCGGCGCGCGACATGCCGGTGATGCCGAAGACGTAGATGTTGTGCTCGAGCGTCGAGTGGTGACCCGCGGCGCGCACGCGATCGACGGTGCGCACCATGTCCTCGGGCTTCGACTTCCAACGTTCGACGATCGCATCCGGTGCGTTCGCCGAATAGCACGTGCGAGCAGCGGTCGCGGTCATCGCGGTCGCTTGCGGCGACTTTTCCAACAGAACGACACGCACGCTCGTCTCCGCCATGACGAGGCTTTTCGCGACGCTCGTCATCGAGCCCGCCCGCGGCGAATCTCGCGGTCGGCGCCGGCTTGAGTTACGGGCATTTCAGGCGCTCTGGGCCAGAAGGGTAAACCAAGCTGTCTACGAACATCCCGCTCAGTGGCCCAGCATGAAGAGGCGGTCGAGGCCCCTATGCGGTCCGGCGCCCGTCGTCTGACGAAGTTCGGCGCACCATCTCAAGGTTTTCGTCGCGGTCTTCCAATTCCGGTGTTCGCCGAAATCGCTGGTCCGTGGGTCACCGTCGCACCAGGGGGAGTGGCGTTTGCTCAAGATCGCGCGACAGGCTCTTCACACCGGCTCGGTCGACAGTCGCGCGGCTCGCAAAGCCCTTGAGACACCTAGCGCTCCACGCATGTACCTAGGAGGGTATGCTTTGAGAAAATTCCAGATCGCGATGCTCGCGGCGGCCGTTGCGGCCATCGTCGGTATCGCCCCAAGCTACGCGTACGGCAGCACCGGAACGGCAACATCGGCAACGTCCGGCACGCAAGTCGCGGATGCCATGGCGAACTTCGGCTCCCCGCCTTCGGGTGAGGTGCCTATCCTCTTCAACGATCACCACGTGTACGCGAATCCGGATACGCTCCGTCAAGGACGCGTCCTCGGCGCGATCGTCTCGCATGGCACGCTGCTCGTGCCGCTGCGCAGCATGTTCGAGCAGATGGGCGCCACCGTGTCGTACGATGCGGCGAGCAAGTCCGTCACGGCGCAAAAAGAAGGCGCGCAAGTCCAGGTGACCCTCGGCAAGAACGAGGTCATCATCAAC